>DATCTN010000020.1 GCA_036567965.1 Candidatus Kryptoniota bacterium | reverse complement strand
GTATGGCGCGAAAGATTTCTGAAATCTGGTGTTGGAAGGAATTATTTGGCGAATGTGATTTCTTCATTTGGGTCAGGGAAACATACGGAACAGTAACGGAGATTCCCGAAGGTCGAAGGTTCGTCCGCCTCTGGCGGACTTCCCCCGCTACTAGAGAATGCCGCCGGACCGAGAGGTTTCGGCGGCATCTCTGCTTTAGGAGGTTGAGATGAGATACTGTGTTTACGTTATCGAGAGTGTTGAGGGGTACCGTTATACAGGCCAGACAGATAACCTTGGGAGGAGATTGTCCCAACATAATACAGGGAAGAGTCACTCGACAAAGCACGGGAGTGGATGGACGGTGGTTTACATGGAGGAGTGTGAGAGCAGGGCAGCTGCGATGAAGCGGGAGAAGTGCTTGAAGTCAAGTGCGGGAAGAAGGAGTCTTGAGAAGCTGATCGCGGGGTGGAATCCGTCCATGGAACATGGACGGAGTAGCCCGTCGGGCTCATAATTTGCCGCTCAAAAGCGAGGTATTGACTCTGGTCGAAGGTCGAACAACCCCACGCGAAGCGGTGGGTTGTGAGATCCGGCTCAAAGAGACGGATTCGTCCGCCTCTGGCGGACTTCCCCCGCTACTAGAAGAAGCCGTCGGACGAAAATGGTTCGACGGCTTTTTCGGTTTAAACGGAGAGAGAAATGACTGAAGGGCGGAACGGGCAGTGAGTTCATAAAGACACTTTCGCCTTAATTCGTCGGGCTCATATCCGCCGAAGGCGGACGAAGGTTTGAATCTTAACCATTCGTTGATTCCAAGATGTGCGTGTCTCTTGTTTCCTGACTCTGTAAATCATCATTCAGAAAGAGAGTATCCTAGAAAGAAAAAGGCCCGCCATGATTTTTCATGACGGGACTTGAAAGAACCCAGCTCTGATGAATAACTATTTCATAAGGAGCATCTTCTTAACTGAAGTGAAACTCCCCGCTTGTATCCGGTAGAAGTAGACTCCACTCGAGTGATTTGAACTTTCAAATACTGTACTCTTGTATCCGGCCGACTCATCCTCATCAACAAGCACAGCTACTACCTGTCCAACGGCATTCGTCACTTCAATTTTGACATGTTGTGCTGTAGGTAGTGTATACCTTATCGTTGTCGTGGGATTGAACGGATTGGGATAGTTCTGGCATAGTGTGAAGTCCTTCGGCATTGATACGTCTACTGTTACCTCCATGTACTTGTCTACTCTCCCACTTATTGTCACGCTCTCAAGCTGATAAGTGTATTTGCCAGTCGTCATGACGGTATTGTCCGTGAACGTGTACGATTGTCCCAGTGTACTTGTACCGAGTCCCCTCAATGCGGAATTTGTCTTGTAACTTGATATCTCCTTGAATGATGTCTCATTTTCACTTTCCCTTAATACTATGAACCCTGAATTATTGACTTCAGATCCGGTCTTCCACTTCAGCGACACACCGTAATCCCCCGGTTCTACTGTGAAGGATGTAAGGGCCACTGCAAGTCCGAAATCTTGAGGAATAAAATGGATTTGACTACTCACATTACTTGAGTTGCCGTGTATGTCTTCTGCACATACCACATAGTATGACATACAACTCTTCATTGGGTTTGGATCGGTAAATGCAGTGTCTGAGACATCAGAGAGGAACATTGACTCGTCACAGTGAGTAATGGGAGATGAGCTTCGGTACACCTCGTACTTCCACATATCAGGTTCACTGTTCTTTTTCCATCTGAGATCAACCTGACCTGAGACTACAGATCCTGAGAAGCTTGCAGGTGGATCAGGAGGTAAGTTGTCCACGGAGTAGCCGCTATCCGGTGGCGACTCCCAGAATGCCATCGGACTTGAATCAGTCACCGTAACCATGAAATAATATTCGGGGTTCCCGTACGCGGTCGAATCCGACAACGTCTCCACAGGCAAAGAATATGCATCGAGCCACTGCGGAGTGACATCAGCATAGTGCTCCCAATAGATCGGTTCACCGGTTATCCGGTCATGCGTGATCATCGGGAAGCTGTGAAGGTCAGTCACCTTCGGTAGCGCAGAAGCCTTTGCACCCCGGTAGACTCCATATGAGGTGAGCACCTCCTGGGGGAACACGTCATAGCCTGAGCGGAGCCACATGACGAGGACTTTGCCACCTTGATCGGAGGGAACATCTGCTACATGTGCGATAGTCGGGCGGGGGCCTGTATATACCCAAGCGGCTCCTGCGCTGCTGTTGTCATAGCACCCTCCCACAACTGCCGTGTTTCCATCGGCGGAGAGAGCGACGGAGTAGCCTTGGTTTGCAACTCCGACCGCTCCTGTACCGAGAAGCTTATTCCCCTGCTGTGTCCATGTGCTGCCGGAACGAGTGAACACCCATGCGGCTCCCGTGTTACTGTTGTCGTAAGGTCCACCGATAACTGCCGTGTTACCATCGGTAGAAAGGGAGACGGAGATGCCCTGCTGTGCACTTCCGACCGCTCCTGTACCGAGAAGCTTATTCCCCTGTTGTGTCCATGTGCTGCCGGAACGGGTGAATACCCAAGCGGCTCCCGTGTTACTGTTGTCGTAAGGTCCACCGATAACTGCCGTGTTTCCATCGGCGGAGAGAGCGACGGAGTAGCCTTGGTCTGATTTTCCGACCGCTCCTGCGCCGACAAGCTTACTCCCCTGTTGTGTCCATGTGCTCCCCGAACGCGTGAATACCCAAGAGGCTCCCGCGTTGCTGTTGTCCCAGTACCCACCCACAATTGCCGTGTTTCCATCGGCGGAGAGAGCGACGGAGTAGCCCTGGAGCGCGTTTCCTACCGCTCCTGTGCCTACAAGCTTACTCCCCTGTTGTGTCCATGTGCTGCCGGAACGCGTGAATACCCAAGCTGCTCCCGCGTCGCTGTTGTCCCAGTACCCACCCGCAAGTGCCGTGTTTCCATCGGCGGAGAGAGCGACGGAGTAGCCCTGGAACGCGTTTCCGACCGCTCCTGTACCTACAAGCTTATTCCCCTGTTGCGTCCATGTGCTGCCGGAACGAGTGAATACCCAAACTGCTCCCGCGAAGCTGCTGTCATAGCACCCACCCACAATTGCCGTGTTTCCATCGGCGGAGAGAGCGACGGAGTAGCCCTGGAACGCGCTTCCGACCGCTCCTGTGCCGACGAGCTTGCTCCCTTGCTGACTCCATCCTCCGCCAGATCGCGTATACACCCACGCTGCTCCTGCACCACTGTTGTCGTAATATCCACAGACGATTGCCGTATTACCATCAGCAGAAAGAGAAACAGACTGGCCTTGATATGCGGAACCGACAGCTCCTGTGCCGACGAGCTTGCTGCCTTGCTGCACGAATTGAGAGTATGCGCTGTTCATCAGAAGCAAGCCGAGAATGACGGGTAATAATCCTTTCCAAGTCTTCATAACTTATCCTCCTATCTTGTGACGTGTACGAAATGTGCAAGATATCTTGCACACGAAAAGAACATAAATTGCTTTTATGCCTGATCAGACTGAACCAGGACTCGGTGGTCGTCGGAAAATGAGGAGGGGAGTTCACGGCCCACTGATTCCTGCTTCGAGCCACGACGCCCTATATCTCAGAACGTTAGTCCGGAACTCGACACGAACGATACGGAAGGTCCTTCTACTGGCCATGGTGCAGTGCCGCGATTCTCCCGGCACGATAGGAAGTGATTTTGAAATTGAAGGAAAGCATGCACACCTCCTTTGTTCCACTTTAGAACTCTGTGAGAGGATCGCACAATAAAACCTCGCCGCGAAATCCTGAGGTCAGGTCATAGGGTTTTTGAATGCCAGTTTCTCGCTAACGTTCTTCCATCTTAAGCAGCCAAATTTCGATAGAATCAACGATCAGGAGTTTGGTGGGTTCCGGAGAGTGCAACTGCCCGCACGACTAAACTGATATGGACGACACCCGCCTGCTGCAGACGCACGAAGTTAGCTTGCAGCTGTGGGATTGTCAAGTTGAGGGCGGGCTCGGACGGGAACATTGCGCTGCTACGAGTGTGCCGAACCTTGGTCTCGTGTGGCCCCGACCGGAACTGTAACCTAAGTTGCACTTCGGAAGAATGACTTTCCTGCGAGCTAAACAGCCAGTTCGCCGACCACTATGACATCAGGGATTCGTCTTATAGGTGCAGAATATAGCGTGCCCCCGCTACTAAAAAGATGCCGCCGGACAAAAAAGTCTAGGCGGCATTTTTCGTTTGAGGAAAGGGGGTGAGGGAAGTGTACTGGGTATACGTGATAGAGAGCGAGGAAGGGTACCACTTATACTGGTCAGACCGACGACTTGGATCGGAGGCTCGACGAGCATAATTCGGGGATAAGCCATTCAACGAAGCACGGGAGAAACTGGAGAATTGTCTACTCTGAGCAGTTCGAGACAAGAAGGGAAGGGATGAAGAGGGAAAAGTACTTAAAGACCAACGCCGGGAGAAGATTCTTGTCGAGGTTGATCGCGGGGTGGAGTCTGTCCTTGGAACATGGACGGAGTAGCCCGTCGGGCTCATAATTTGCCGCTCAAAAGAGAGGTATAAACTCCGGCCGAAGGTCGAACAACCCGACGCGAAGAGGCGAGTCGTTAGATTCGGCTTGTAGAGACGAATTCGAATCTTTCCCCCGGACTGCGGGTCAGCCATAAGAAGTCCCGCCATGAGTAATCATGACGGGACCTGAACGATCCAGCGTATGTGTGTGGTTACTTCACAAGCAGCATCTTCTTCACCTGTGTGAAGCTCCCTGCCTGTATCATGTAGAAGTACACTCCACTCGAGCGATTTGAACCGTCAAATACAGTTGTCTTGTATCCCGCCGACTCGTCCTCATCCACAAGCACACCTACTACCTGTCCAACTGTATTTGTCACTTCGATCTTCACATGCCGAGCTGTAGGTAATGCATACCCTATCGTCGTCGTGGGATTGAACGGATTGGGATAGTTCTGGCATAGTGTGAAGTCCTTCGGCATTGATACGTCTACTGTTACCTCCATGTACTTGTCCACTCTCCCACTTATTGTCACGCTCTCAAGCTGATAAGTGTATTTGCCAGTCGTCATGACGGTATTGTCCGTGAACGTGTACGATTGTCCCTGTGTACTTGTACCGAGTCCCCTCAATGCGGAATTAGTCTTATAGCTCGATATCTCCTTGAATGATGTCTCGTTTTCACCCTGCCTTAATACAGTGAACCCTGCATTATCCACTTCAGATCCGGTCTTCCACTTGAGTGACACACCATAGTCTGCCGCTTCCGCGGTAAATGAGGTCAGTGTTACTGCAAGTGAAAAGTCGCTCGGGGTGAATGATACCTGGTTACTTGGATTACTCGGATTGCCGTGAATATCTTCTGCACAAACCACATAGTATGACATACTGGTCTTAAGAGGGTTTGTATCGGTAAATGCAGTGTCTGACACATCTAAAAGGTACGTCGACTTGTCACAGTGGGTAATGGGAGATGAGCTTCTGTACACATAGTACTTCCACAGATCAGGCTCGGTGTTCTTCTTCCATCTGAGGTCCACCTGGCCAGACACAACGGATCCCGACACCCACGAAGGTGGATCAGGGGCTATGTTGTCCACCGAGTAGCCGCTGTCTTCATTTGAGATTTCAAAAATAGTGGGAACATTTGTATGCACTGTAAGTACGAACCTAGTCCAATGTGTGCGGTCGTATGACGAGTCTTCCAATGTTGGTACAACGACGTTGTACTTGGGCGACTGAACCGCCGGTACGCTTGTCACGAAATCGTACAAAACCCCCAGGGTATCGTTCAAAGGAACTGGTGTCCCCCTCTTGCTGAGGCCGCTCTGTGAGGTGGGAATCCTGCGCCAAACTCCATAGCTTACAATTTGAACGGGAGAGCCAAGAGAATCATATACCAACCGGGTCCAACTAATACGAACTTTTCCGCCTTGATCATTTGGAATGTCGCTGATACTCCCGATCGAAAATGGCAAAGTTACCAAGTAGCCGAATGGATTCACCAATTGCGCATAGATGTCCCAGTTGCCGCTTCGGGAGTCCATCCACGTTATTATCGCTCCGCCTGAACCGTCGCTCACTATCGTGGGACTCTGCTGAGTACCGGACGCGGTACACACGGCAACCCCGTTGGCTGTCCACTGAACAGTCGCAATAGAATTTATCCTCTGCGCATAGATGTCCCAGTTGCCGCTTCGATAGTCATACCACGTTATTATCGCTCCGCCTGAACCGTCGCTCGCCATAGTGGGATACTGCTGAGTATTCGTCGCGGTACAAATGGCAACCCCGTTGGCTGTCCACTGCACAGCCCCAGAAGAATTTATCCTCTGCGCATAGATGTCCCAGTTGCTGCCGCTTCGGTAGTCGTTCCACGTTATTACTGCTCCGCCTGAACCGTCGCCCACTATAGTAGGATTTGCTTGAGAATTCGTCGCCGTACATATGGCAACACCGTTGGCTGTCCACTGAACAGTCGCAATAGAATTTATCCTCTGCGCATAGATGTCCCAGTTGCCGCTTCGGTAGTCGTACCACGTTATTATCGCCCCACCTGAATCGTCGCTCACTATGGTGGGATTATATTGGTCACCAGTCGCGGTACAAATGGCAAGCCCGTTGGCTGTCCATTGGACTCCCCCCGATGAATTTATCCTCTGCACATAGATGTGAAAGTTGCTGACACTTCGAAAGTCCATCCACGTTATTATCGCTCCGCCTGAACCGTCGCTCGCTATAATGGGGAGCGCTTGCTCGCCTGTCGTATCACAGATGGGAACTCCGTTGGCTGTCCATTGAACTGACCCAGAAGAATTTATCCTCTGTGCATAAATGTCACCAGCATCCGTTCGCGCATCCTTCCACGTCATTATAGCCCCGCCTGAACCGTCGCTCACTATCGTGGGACTCTGCTGAGTATTCGTCGCGGTGCATATAGCAACCCCGTTGGCTGTCCACTGAACCGCCCCGGAAGAATTTATCCTCTGTGCATAGATGTCACCAGCATCCGTTCGCGCATCCTGCCACGTTATTATCGCTCCGCCTGAACCGTCGCTCACTATAGTAGGATTATACTGCTCGCCAGCCGCGCTACATACGGCAACCCCGTTGGCTGCCCACTGAACCGTCCCGGAAGAAATTATCCTCTGTGCATAGATGTCACCAGCATCCGTTCGCGCATCCTGCCACGTTATTATCGCTCCGCCTGAACCGTCGCTCACTATCTGAGGACTTGACTGATTACCCGAAGCAGTACATATGGCATTGTTGACGTTTGGGTTCGACGACCATTGCGCGGGAATCTGAAGAGGAAGTAGCAGCAAAATTGCAGCTACCAGAACAAAGAAGCCTATCGTTCTGCCAAGGCAAAGCTCTGCAACCAGGGGACTGAAATCAAACTTATACATAACTACCTCCATTTGATCTGGTTCGTCATATTGGGAGAGCAAAACATAATCATCCGTCACCGCGAGTTGTTGCGGTAAGGGTTACCGAGTTCTTGAGTGTCATCTTATCGCCAACGCTTTTCTATCTGAAGCAACCAAATTTCGATAGAATCAGCGATCAGGAGTTTGGTGGGTTCCGTAGAGTGTAACTGCCCGCACGACTAAACTGGTACGCACGACGCCCGCCATCAGGGGACGCAAGAAGTTACCTTGCACTTATGAGATTCTCAAGCTGAGGACGTGAAATTGTTCACCCTTAAGCTGCCAGGCCACGCGACATTTGAGACGACAGAAATATATTTCCTCCAGCTGCCACAGTAGCTCCACTCCGAGGTAAGTGAAGGGCTTTGACCTGGGAATGCGGGAGAAGGAGATGTGGAATGCCATTCCGGGATGAACAAAATGTGACTCTTTGCTCTGACTCTTCTTGCGATAATGAGATGACTGAAGTCAGAGTTTTAGTTCACCGGTGACTACAAATTCATGATTTGGCATCATAGGTGCAGAACATAGACTTCCCCCGCTACTAGAGAATGCCGCCGGACGATAAAGTCCAGGCGGCATTTTTCGTTTAGGAGGTCATACGCCGTATTGGGTTTACGTGATAGAGAGTGAGGACGGGCACCGTTACACCGGGCAAACGGACGACCTGAATCGCAGGTTATCTGAGCACAATTCAGGAATAACACGTTCTACGAAGCACGGCAGGAATTGGAAGCTTCTTTATTCTGAGGAATATGAGACAAGGAGCGAAGCTGTATGGCGCGAAAGATTTCTGAAATCTGGTGTTGGAAGGAATTATTTGGCGAATGTGATTTCTTCATTTGGGTCAGGGAAACATACGGAACAGTAACTGAGATTCCCGAAGGTCGAAGATTCGTCCGCCTCTGGCGGACTTCCCCCGCTACTAAGAAGACGCCGCCGGACGATAAAGTCCAGGCGGCATTTTTCGTTTGAGGAAAGGGAGTGAGGGAATTGTACTGGGTTTACGTGATAGAGAGTGAGGACGGGCACCACTATACTGGCCAAACCGACGACTTGGATCGGAGGGTCGACGAGCATAATTCCGGGATGAGCCATTCAACGAAGCACGGGAGAAACTGGAGAATTGTATACTCTGAGCAGTTCGAGACAAGAAGGGAAGCGATGAAGAGGGAAAAGTACTTGAAGACCAACGCCGGGAGAAGATTCTTGTCGAGGGTGATCGCGGGGTGGAGTCCGTCCGCGAATCATGGACGGAGTAGCTCGTCGGGCTCATAACCCACCGCCAAAAACGGCGGCGTAAACTCCGATCGAAGGTCGAACAACCCGACGCGAAGCGGTGGGTTGTGAGATCCGGCTCAAAGAGACGGATTCGTCCGCCTCTGGCGGACTTCCCCCGCTACTAGAGAATGCCGCCGGACGGTAAAGTCGAGGCGGCATTCTTCGTTTAGGAGGTTGGGATGAGATACTGCATTTACGTTATCGAGAGTGTTGATCGCGGGGTGGAGTCCGTCCGTGGAGCGTGGACGGAGCTGCTGTCCTCCCTCAAGGAAGTGTTCCCGAAAATTCGAGGACATTTCATTTGTGTTTCATGTGCCCTGACTAACTTATCAAGCGCAATATGCCTTCTGCTTTTAACAATCATATTGATTGAATTAAATTGATGAAATTGTTTCGTCAAACGAAATCATTCGCGTTCCTCAATGGGACTTGCAGGCACAAAGTCATTGGAATGAAATGGATGTAAGACGGGCTATTTCGTCGATTATAGGTTTGACGCTGCTGTCGGTCGCGGCACAATCGCAGGTCAAACCGTATTCGCTCGCAGACTACCTGAAGGTGGCGCTCACAAGGAATTTGCTTATCGGATCGGCGGATCAGGCGACAGCTTCCGCCGAATATGGGAACAGCGCCATACGGAACGGATTTTTTCCGCAGATAAGTGTTGGTTCGCATCTGATAGTGGCGCCAGGTTACGATGAGGCGATCACAAACGGCGGAGAGTTTGGAGCTCAACTAGGTGGCACTTATACAATCTATGATGGAGGCGCACGATCGCTTGAGATCGAGAAAGGCGGAATCGGAGTTGAACGTACCAGGGTCAACCGCACGCGAGTGGCGGCCGATGTTGTCTTTGCCGTGTCCGTTGCATTCGTCGAAGCCGCGAAAGAGAAAAGAGAACTCGGCGTGGTCGCACAGGGATATGCCCTTATTTCGGATTATCTTCAACTGACCAAGCAGCTGCACGCATCCGGACAGGGAAGTGAGACTGATGTGCTCAAGACTACTGTCGAGTTGAATAATGCCTCCATAGACATCGCCACCAGGAAAGTGGCGTACAGGAATGCGCTCCTGACTCTGTCACAAGCAAGCGGGCTTTCCATTGAGGATGTCGTCGACGTGGATACTACACTTGTTTACGCTGATTACGATACCACACTTGATTTGGAACGAAACATCGATCTACAATCCGGCGAGTTGGAAGTGAAACAAGCCAGGCTTGACGCGCAGATAGCGGGCTCGAAGTTGAAGCCGAGTGTCTCTGTCGCTGCTGACGCCGGTGCGCTGACTTCGCTGCCGAATGTGCGGCCGGGACTTGCTGGGGTGTTCGGGGCTTCGATCGGATTGTCGTTTTCAATCCCGGTGTTCACTTTCGGTTCTATCGAAGACAGTTACCGGGCTGCGAACGCCTCCGCGAACAGCCTGGCCCTCCAGAACGATTATGCGAGGTCGTCGCTCCGAAGTGTTTTTCAGATGACCAGGAACGATATCGAGAGCGCCGACTCTGAAATGTCTTCCCTACAAAAAAATCTTGGCGTGGCAGAGCAGAGTCTCCTTCTGTCCAGAGCACGATACGCCGGTGGGAGCGGACTGAGTATCGAAGTGCTCGATGCCATTAGATCCAATGACCAAATAAGGCTTGCCATTGAAGACGCAAGAGCCGAGAGAGACACAGACATATTCAAGTTAAACAGGCTGAACTATGCAGGAGTGTCGAGATGATGCGGAAAGACGTTCGGTTGATATTCGTGCTCGCAGTTCTGTCGTTCATTTCTGTCGGCTGCGGATCAAAGCAAGGCGACAGCGACATCGACGTCAAACCGAGGGCTACCGTAAGCGTGGGGACGGCGGTCCGCGGAGACATCTCGAATTCCTTGAGCGTGACAGGCGCGTTCGAAGTGCTGCGGGACGAAAAGGTCAAGTCAACAATCACCGGAAAAGTCGAAAAAGTTTTCATCCTCGAAGGCGACGCGGTAAAGAAGGGACAGCTTGTGGCATCTATCGTGTCACAGGAATCTGATGCGGCAATATCGGGGGCTTCTCAGCTTCTCAGTCAGGCGACCTCCGAAGCTGAGAAGTCGCAGGCGGAGAAGGCACTCAACCTGGCAGTCAGCACTGCGGCGATAGCAAAGATCACCGCACCATTCTCCGGATCGGTTGTCCGAAGGTTCGTCGCCGAGGGCGAGCTGGTCAATCAGGGAACCGACCTTGTGGAGCTTGTCGATCCTGAGACGGAGTATTTCACGGCGAACGTTCCCGTCAACTCGATTTCGTCCATAAGGACAGGTCAACCGGTGACGGTGACAATTCCCGGAATGCGGCTGAATTCTATAAGCGGCGTTGTGGAGGCAACAAATCCTTCCACCGATCCTAACAGCCAGAGTGTGGAAGTCAGAATTTCGCTGCGTGCGATCCCTGCCTTGGTGACACCGGGGACGTTCGGCAATGCGCAGATAAAAATAGGGGAGAGGAAGTCCGTTATCCTGGTTCCGAAAGAGTCGGTATACCATGACGATGAGTTAAACGAATATTTTGTCTGGCGCATACAGGGCGACACGCTCGCACTCCTGACGCGCGTAAGTCCTGGTCTCTCTGATTCCGCCCGAGTTGAAGTCTCTTCGGGACTGAAAGCGGGTGATGTCGTGGCCACCGTCGGAGGTTATGGGCTGCCCGATTCGACCGCCGTCACAGTTTCGGAAAAGTAAGAGCCGGCGCATCATGAAAGTATACGAATTTGTCTCTGCGCACAGGAAGGCGGTCTATTTCCTCGTAACGGTTTTCAGTCTCGGCGGGATCGTGTCGCTGTTTAGAATGCCGATCTCCCTTTTTCCGAACATAGATTTTCCGCGGATTGTCATGATCGCAGATAACGGCGAAGAGCCTGCGGACAGGATGATGGTAGAGGTGACGCGCCCGCTGGAAGAGGCGGCACGAGCGATACCTGGCGTCGCGACGGTCAAGTCCGCGACGAGCAGGGGTTCGTCCGAAATCTCAGTCAACTTCGACTGGGGAACGGATATCATCCAGGCTCTCCAGCTTCTCCAGGGCAAAGTTTCGAGCATAAGGAATGAACTCCCGACAACCGTTTCCATAGATATCGAAAGAATGAACGCGGCGGTGTTCCCTGTAGAAGGGTTCAGCCTCATTTCAGATTCACTCGATCAGGTGCAGCTGCGGGATCTTGCGCTGTACACCATTCGTCCCACACTGATGAGAATCACCGGGATAGCTGAAGTGGAAATAGTGGGCGGTAAGCAACGCGAATTCCTGGTCAGTATAGATCCGCAAAAACTTCAGAGCTACGGACTGAACGTCAACGATGTGTCATCCGCAATCGACAGGACAAACATGGTCGAGGCGTCGGGTCTGACTGAAAGAAATTTCCAGATATATCTTACGCTTGTCGATGGGCTCTACAACGGACTGAAAGACGTCGCGGAAACGGTGATTGAATTCAAAAACGGGATTCCTATTACCGTCGGGGATGTCGCGAGCGTCGAGCCCTCTGAGAAGATCGAATACATAAGAGTGACAGCCGATGGTAAACCGGCGGTGTTGGTAAACATCATCCGTCAGCCCGGTGGGAACACTGTTGCAATCGGTGAACAGGTCCGGGCAGAATTAGCAAATCTGAAAAGCGACATTCCTTCGGATGTGAGGATGAATTATTTCTACGACCAGGGTGATTTCATAAGCAGCTCGATCGGAAGCGCGCGAGACTCGATTATCGTCGGAATATTCCTGGCGATCCTGGTGATATTCGTTTTCTTGAGAAGTGTTAGAATCGGTTCAGTAGCTGTCATAACCGTTCCCGCGGTCTTTGCGTCGACAGTATTATTCCTTTATGTAGCGGGGAACACCATCAACATTATGACGTTAGGCGGAATAGCCGCCGCAGTGGGTCTCGTGATCGACGATAATGTCGTGATGATAGAAAACATTTTCAGGAACATGCGTTCAGGGAAAGAGGGAGGACTCCAGGCTGTCTCGGAATCGATGAGAGAAATTTTGCCTGCGATAATCGGTTCGAGCCTGAGCTCCATCGTGGTGTTCGCGCCGTTCGCGTTTCTGTACGGCGTCACCGGCGCGTTTTTCAAGCCACTCGCTATCACGATGGCAGTCTCACTTGCAATTTCGATGGTCTATTCCCTGACGTTGGTACCTCTCCTCGCCGAAAGGTTCATTCGCGAAAAAGACATTATGCAGGAAATAGAACGCGAAGAAAAAGGACAGCACTCACTCGCGAGAGGCTACGAATCCATCCTCAGACTCCTGCTGAAGCGCAGTTATCTCGGACCGGTTTTCGCTCTCGTGGTCCTCGGATGCACTTTTTTGCTGTATGAGAATATTGGCAGCGACTTCATGCCGAGCATGGATGAAGGATCGTTCGTATTGGACTACAATTCGCCGCCGGGTACGTCACTCGATGAAACAAACAGGGAGTTGATGGATGTCGAGAAGATTATAATTGCAGTTCCCGAGGTCGACTCTTACTCGAGAAGAACAGGCACACAACTGGGGTTCTTCATAACAGAACCGAATAACGGCGACTTCCTGATAAGACTTAAGAAGGACAGGAAGCGTTCAGTCTTTGAGATCATGGATGAATTGCGGCAGGAAGTTGAGTCGAAGGAACCGGCTTTAAGGATCGACTTTGGCCAGGCAATGCAGGACTTGATCGGAGACCTTACTAATTCTCCGGCGCCTGTTGAAATAAAAATTTTCGGCCCGAACCAGGGCGTTGTTGAGCAAAAAGCTGAAGAGGTCGCGAATCTGATTCAGAATATTCCCGGCGTCGTTGATGTTTTTGACGGCATCGTGATAAGCGGACCATCGATCGTCATTCACCCGAACACTCTGCTCGCAGCTCGAGCAGGTCTCACGATTTCCGACATCCAGTCGCAGCTCGCGACAATCATGAGAGGGAACGCTGACACTTACGTGCTCAAGGGCGAAAAGTTGATCGGAGTGCGGGTACGGTATCCCGACAATTACCATGCCTCGCTCGAAAGCATTGAAGATGTCAGACTGCGGTCTCCAAACGGGTTCTACCTTCCATTGAGCAGCGTTGCATCAATAGAAGTCCTCCAGGGCCAGAGCGAAGTTGACCGGGAGAATCTCAAACTCATGCTTCCCGTAAGCGCGAGGATAACTGGAAGAGATCTGGGAAGTACGATCGCAGAGATCAAGAAAGTGCTGCAGTCAAAACTCGTTCTTCCCCAGGGAGTTACTTACACTTTTGGAGGATTGTTCCAGAGTCAGCAGGAATCGTTCGCCAGTCTTCTTCTCGTGCTCATTGCGGCATCTCTCCTTGTGATCGCTCTCATGATAATAGAGTTTGAAAGTTTCACGGTACCTGTCGCGGTGTATTCGACAAACCTGACTTCTCTTTTCGGTGTATTGCTCGCGCTCGCTGTCACCGGAATTACGTTCAATATTTCGAGCTTCGTGGGAATGATCATGATGGTGGGAATCGTCCACGAAAACGGAGTTTTTATAGTCCATATGATCCAGGAGATCGGCGGGAAAGAAGGCTATTCACTCGATACAATTGTTCGGGCGTGCAAGGTAAGGGCAAGACCGATCTTGATGACCACTTTTGCCGCAGTTTTTGCGCTCATGCCGTTGGCATTGGGTATTGGCGCCGGAGCTCAGATGCAGCAACCGCTCGCAGTCGGGGTCATCGGCGGGTTCCTTCTGTCGAGTTTCTTACTTCTTTTCGAACTGCCGATGCTGTATGTTTTCTTGGAGAGAATCAAATGATGGAATCGATCTCACAGCCAATTTTGCCTCAAAGAACTGTTACCAAGTTTATGTGAGCCGGCAGATGAGAATACTTCTCGTCGAAGATGACAGGAGCCTGCAAAGAACCCTGGTAAAACTGTTTAAGACCCAGTCATTCGCCGTAGATGCGACGGCGGCGGGCAAGGAGGCAGTGTACCTGGCAAAGACAAATGATTATGATGTAATCATTCTCGATCTCATGCTTCCCGACATCGACGGGTTCGAAGTGTGCAGGCAAATCAGAAAAGGGAAGCTGAGCACGCCGGTCATGATGCTGACCGCGCTGGACGATATTTCAAGTAAGATCACAGGCCTCGATACCGGAGCCGACGACTACCTTCCGAAGCCCTTTCACGCCGGCGAGCTGCTCGCGAGGGTGAGGGCGCTCGCGAGAAGAGCCTCCAGCGAGAAGTCGACTCTGTTGACGGTTCATGGCGTTGATCTGGATATCGCGGGCAGAAAGGCGTTTCGTAAAGGAAAAGATCTCGGGCTCTCTGGAAAAGAATTCGCACTCCTGGAATTCCTTTTCACCAATCGAAGGAGAATTATGACAAGAAGTGAGATTATGGAACACGTGTGGGATATGAATTTCGACCCAAGGAGCAACGTGGTTGACTCTTTCATCAAATTGATCAGAAAGAAAATCGAGGGGAAATCCGGTAGAAGAATTATCCGAACGGTACGCGGAGTGGGGTATACGATCTTCGACGAAGAATGAAGCTTCCCATCAGATACAGAGTGGCCCTCTACGTGACAGTGTCGTTCGCGGCCGTGATCGCGTCAGTGTCACTTGTCCTCACTGAGGTATATGAGAGATACACATTTGGTTCGATCGAAGTGACCCTTCAATCCGCCGCGAGCAGCATCGCAAACCGCCTCGCAGCTCGAACGACGATAGGTGATATTGAGGACGTAAGAGAGGATGTCGCGGAGACAATCACTCCTTTCGAAAACAAAATCGGTGTGATCCGGGTTGGGATTCTGAATGCCCGGGGAGAGGAAATCCTCTCAATCAACGATAACGATTCTCTCGCTGTGATTTCCAGGGCGCGCAAGAAGCACTTGCTCCAAATAAAGGGACGAGATTTTGTTTCAGCAAGTTCTGAATTTGAAATCACCGATAGCACTCAAGGCACCGTGATCGCCCTTGCGTCCAGAACCTCCGCAGAGGATTCGGTCGGAACGGTTCGGGGACTTGCGCTTATCCTAGCTCCCATCACGATACTGATTGTTGGAATCGGATCGGTGATCATTGCAAGAAAGGCGCTACGACCCCTCGAAAGAATCGCAAGCCAGATCGATCGGATGAGTACCGATAGACAGCTTTCGAGCCTCGAGGTTCCTCATACTGGCGATGAAATTGAAAGAGTGGGGGCATCCTTCAATTCTCTTTCACTTCGGATCAGATCACTCATGGACTCTCAGAGGAATTTTCTGCAGGACGCGTCGCATGAACTCAAAACTCCTCTTACAGTCATCCAGGCCGAGATAGAAATGCTCCTTATGAAACCGGGCATCACTCGGGAGGAAGCCGACAATCTACGCCAACTCATGTCCGAGGTAGAGTACGCATCAAGACTTGCAATCGATCTCATTTATCTCTCCAGGCTCGAATCGACCGAGACTACCTTTTCAAGCATGCCGCTCGATCCGATCGTGAAAGGAGCAATGGATATCCACGCGCCAGTCGTGAATCGCAAGAAGATTTCGGTTAATACTAATTTTGAAAATGCGATATGTGTGTATGCAAATCGGGAACTTCTGCAGCGCGCATTATCAAACGTCATTGAAAATGCCGTTAAATACACCCCCCGCGGCGGACAGATCGTAGTGACGACGGCGATTGATGACAAAACCTCATCCGCGGTCGTTACCGTAAAAGACAACGGAGTTGGGATCAGTCAGGAGGAGCTCCCGCGCGTTTTCGACAGGTTCTACAGGGCCGCAAAGACCCGGGGCAGTGATGTGAAGGGAAGTGGACTCGGACTATCAATATCAAAACGGATCGTTGAACAGCACAAGGGCGATATAACGATTACCAGCGGCGATACAACCGGGACTGTCGTAGAAATAAGAATTCCACTCGGCTGACAAACGGGAGTTCTTATTATTTCAAGGAGTCGAAGAAGTCCTGGTATGTTATTCACGAGAAGTCCTTTTGATTAATCCTCAATTGTGCAGTGGCGGAGACTTACGAAAGATTCCTCTGTTGTCAAAGAGAATAATCGGACGACCTAGGAAGGGCATTAGGATAAAAACAGATCTTCTGTCCGGCGAATGTAAGAGAATGCCGAATAATGCTGACAATTTCATGGAACCGCAACCACTGACTCGGTTTAGAATAGGACGCCGACGCTTGTTGCACTAAGTGTCTCAAAACAGTAGATTACCGATGGAAAATGTCGGAGAGCGTGTGGAAATGTCGGCTCCTCTAAAAGGGCGTCCAAACCGGGTAATCCCAATCCTTGTTCATACAATCGAAAACGTCGTTTCGGACGACATGGTTGAAGAGTTCTGTGTCGGACGTTCTATAGACCTGGACGCCGCAAAGACTAAACACGGCTGCAACAGTATCGTGGCGCTATATGAGACCGAAAGCGGTGCCAATGTAATTGAAGTCGAGGATGAGCTGATAAAGAAATTCAGGAGTCATCCCAAATGCGGGAACGTCGATCAAGAGGTTCATGCAGCCACGTCTGACAAGTTTGCCAATTTCATCTACCTTGCCGTGTGGTACAGCGACAAGGATCCTCTCGCGCACGATCCCAATCCCGTTCAGTAAGCCTCAGTTGAGGCGCATCGTCAACTGATTTAGATCCCATCGGGGGATCGGCCCTCGCGTTGAGCGAGGCGGCAGTCCCCCAACGTCGGGTTTAGAGTCTCTAGCTCTGTGACTCCGGGGCGGTTACCTCGTGCCTCCTCTGAACCACACGGGTCGGCCGTTCTCGTCGCGCAGTACGACTGTCTTTCCGTTGTCCTTTATCTGGGCCGAGAGTATAACATCGTTTCCGTTGAATTGGACTTTTGATCCTGTGACTTCCACGGTGTCACCGACCTTGAAGGCAACCTTCTGGTCATCCAGATAAGAAGTCGGGCCGACGCTTGCATTGATGGATCCTGCAGAATCCTTGACAACAATTTGAATCAGGTGGAACATTCCACCTCGTCCTGACAGGGTGTCTATGCTCTGAATCGTTCCGGACACGGTTGTGACCGTCGACTGGTCGTACCTGGGTGGCCGCTGACCGCCACGGCCTTGCATCCCCTGGGCAAATGCTGTTCCAGTTGCCATTGCTAAAGCTGATAATAGGATTAGTGTTTTCATTTCTCGCTCCGAAGTTAAACATGACTTTGGCTCATCTCGCCGGGGGTTTGAAACTACAAGACTTCCAGCGATGGGCCTGATTTGTTTTAGACGTTAAGAGGTCAACATTAGTTCAAACACCAATGTTCACCCTGCAAATTCTTGTTTATCAAGATGCTCTTCAATTTCCCCATTCATGTGGTGCCTCATGGAGTCGCGCGCAATGACGGGAGCTCCTGCATGATGGAGCAGTGGAAACATAATCTTGCGCATTTCCGGACAGCGGCGGAATCCGGCGTCAAATCGCGGAGAGTAACGTACGAAAAATAGTCGTTGGAACTTCCCCCCGCACGGATTATATTGAACGAGTAACAGAAACATCTTCTCCCCTCCTAACCAGATAACGGGCGACGGTGTTCAGAAGCCGGGATTTGGTCTTCTCCTTAAGTTGCCAGACGCGACTAGACGAGTCGAGATCCTTCGAATTATCGAAAGCCCTTACTCATCGATAGAGTTTATCTTCCCAGCAATTTTATAATCTATAAGAAAGGTTTAAATGAAATCACCATCTTTTGTGCTGAGCGGGCAAATCACATCTCTGCTCGAAGCACAGGGAATCACAGTAGCGACTCCGGTCCAGGAACAAATTATTCCCGCGATCGTTGGAGGGCAGGACGTCCTCGCGCAATCAGAAACGGGATCAGGCAAGACTCTCAGCTTTGCAATTCCGATAATTGAAAACATCAACCGAAAGGACGGCCTGCGGGCGCTCGTTCTCGTCCCGACTCGGGAATTGTGCAATCAAGTGGCGGGCGAATTTATAAAATATTCCGTCGGCAAACACCTTGGAATAGTGCCGGTTTACGGGGGAGTGTCTATCAACTCACAGGTTTCCAGGCTGCGGACCGCAAACATAGTGGTCGCAACACCTGGCAGACTGATCGACCTGATGAACAGGAACGCGATCAGGCTGGACTCGGTAAAGTACTTTGTATGCGACGAAGCCGACCGTATGCTCGACATGGGGTTCATAAAAGATGTCGAACGCATAGCTGCAAAACTCCCGTCGCAGCATCAGACAATGCTCTTCAGCGCGACGGTTCCTAAAGAGATCGAAAAACTGGCGGGCAAATATCTTCGCAATCCGAAGAAGGTCCGCCTTGAATCCACAGTGAAGCCGATATTCCTCAGACAAACCTACTACAGAATTTCCCCGGAGGGTAAAGCGGAGCTACTTGCAGGTCTCCTGAAACAGGAGAGGAACCTCGCGATTGTGTTCTGCAACAGGAAACACATCACTGTGAAGCTGGCGAAAAAGCTGGCAGGACTCGACATTCATGCTCGCCCATTGAACGGCAACATGTCACAGCCTCAGAGGGAACAGGTAACGGAGGAGTTCCGCAACCGGAAGTTCACGGTCCTTGTTGCGACCGACGTCGCTGCGCGCGGACTCCACATCGACAACGTTTCTCACGTGTACAATTACGAGATCCCGAAGGATGTCGAGTCTTACACTCACCGGGTCGGGCGGACCGCCCGCGCCGGCGAGAAGGGTGAGGCGATATCACTCGTGGGAACGGAAGAGGAGAAGAAATTCTTCCAGCAGATACTTTTCAAGTACAGGGGTGAAATAGCACTGAAGGAGTCGGGCGAAATCCGCACGGCAGCACCGCGGCCTCCTCAGCCCAGGCAGCCCGAGAAGAAATCCGGCGCACCCTGGAAGAAAAGATGGCACCGGTAGGCAACCGCCCTGGGAATAGAGTCGTCAATACGGATCCGGAGTCGGACCGTTAGGTAACTCTGATTGCTGACTTCCTTTGGCATATGATGCTGGGGGAAGTCAGCAATGGCGAAATCGGTTGAAATATGGCGACATCTTTTATTCTGCCCGCTGCTGGTCTCATCCGTAAGATCTTCTCACGTCATAATACTTAGCTTGTGCCATTGGATTTGCCGACCAGCGGTAGCTAACAAGCCCGGTCCGTTTATCCGCTTTAATGGAATAATTCCTTTGAACGCTTTGATGAGGGCATCGACTTACATATTTTGTTTCAAAGCAAGAGGAATTTTCTAGGTTCCACCAGGAGAGTAGGTGCAGAGGAGGAGGACTTTCAGCGTATACTGATCCCCAACCGCATGTGCACCGACCGAACAACTGAGACAGGAGATGGAATGAAACGCAAACTACATATAGGAATAATCGATCTGGTTACCAAGGGGCCGACGCGTGCGCTGTGGGCGCGCGTGATGTACGCAAATTTTGCGAGCATCATGCCCCAGGTGCTGGGTGTGTGGTGCGAGGAACTCGGGCACGATGTGACACTGGTTTGCTATACGGGTTTTGAGAACCTGGTAGATGAACTTCCGCAGGATGTCGACGTCGTGTTCATCGGCGCGTTCAGCGAAGCTGGACAGACAGCTTACGCACTGAGCAACTTGTTCAGGTCTCGCGGTGCGATCACCGTGCTCGGGGGTCCGCATGCGCGCTGCTATCCGCAGGACGCGCAGAAATATTTCGATTACGTCGTAGGACTGACGGACAAAGAAGTAATCCGGGAAGTGCTGGACGACTGCTCTCAACATCGTCCTGTCGGTGTGCATATCACTGCAAAGCAGCAGCCTTCTTCGATA